>NZ_FYBO01000015.1:0-47886 GCF_900186135.1 Listeria sp. ILCC792 | reverse complement strand
TTCATTGTCTGGTAGTTATGGCGAGAAGGTCACACCCGTTCCCATCCCGAACACGGTAGTTAAGCTTCTCTGCGCCGATGGTAGTTGGGGGCTTCCCCCTGTGAGAGTAGGTCGCTGCCGGGCAATGTATTATTCCACAGTAGCTCAGTGGTAGAGCAATCGGCTGTTAACCGATCGGTCGTAGGTTCGAGTCCTACCTGTGGAGCCATTTAATTTTAAAATCTTGGAGAGCTGTCCGAGAGGCCGAAGGAGCACGGTTGGAAACCGTGTAGGCGGGATAACCGTCTCAAGGGTTCGAATCCCTTGCTCTCCGTTTCCAAGTGATTACTACATATTTTATTTTATGGCCCGTTGGTCAAGCGGTTAAGACACCGCCCTTTCACGGCGGTAACACGGGTTCGAATCCCGTACGGGTCACTTTTATTTTAGACAAAAGTTTATTTTTAAGTTAGAATGTTATTTATGGAGGTTTAGCTCAGCTGGGAGAGCATCTGCCTTACAAGCAGAGGGTCAGCGGTTCGATCCCGTTAACCTCCACCATATTATTATCGCGGGGTGGAGCAGTCTGGTAGCTCGTCGGGCTCATAACCCGAAGGTCGCAGGTTCAAATCCTGTCCCCGCAATCGTGGTTCCGTGGTGTAGGGGTTAACATGCCTGCCTGTCACGCAGGAGATCGCGGGTTCAAATCCCGTCGGGACCGCCATTTGGCTTGGTAGCTCAGTTGGTAGAGCACTTGATTGAAGCTCAAGGTGTCGGCAGTTCGATTCTGTCCCAAGCCACTTTTATTTTAATACGGAGGGGTAGCGAAGTGGCTAAACGCGGCGGACTGTAAATCCGCTCCTTCGGGTTCGGTGGTTCGAATCCACTCCCCTCCACCATTATTTTTTTGATAGGGGCATAGTTTAACGGTAGAACAGAGGTCTCCAAAACCTCCAGTGTGGGTTCGATTCCTACTGCCCCTGCCATAACATAAAACTTTATAATTGAATTATGGCGGGTGTGGCGAAGTGGTTAACGCATCGGATTGTGGTTCCGACATTCGTGGGTTCGATTCCCATCATCCGCCCTTTAATTTTATTGATGGGCTATAGCCAAGCGGTAAGGCAACGGATTTTGATTCCGTCATGCGCTGGTTCGAATCCAGCTAGCCCAGTTTTTGCGGAAGTAGTTCAGTGGTAGAACATCACCTTGCCAAGGTGGGGGTCGCGGGTTCGAACCCCGTCTTCCGCTTTTTTCTTTTTTAAGGCGCCATAGCCAAGTGGTAAGGCAGAGGTCTGCAAAACCTTTATCACCGGTTCAAATCCGGTTGGCGCCTCCATTGCTTTTTTCTTTCAAAAATTTTATAATAAGTTTATTCAAACATTATGCCGGCGTGGCGGAATTGGCAGACGCGCTGGACTCAAAATCCAGTGACCGCAAGGTCGTGCCGGTTCGACCCCGGCCGCCGGTATCCAAGCACTCCCAAACCTGTATAGGTTTTGGGGGTTTTCTTTTTTTAGATATGCGTTAAAATTAACGTTTAATTACGTTGTTTTCGTTGCAGTTTTTATTATAACATTGCTAAAATAAATTAATTGAATTTTCTAGAATGGAAAATTGTAGAAAAATGGTCACAATTTAAGGCTAAAAATGTACAAATAGACAAATTTAACACAAGAAAAGTGTGTTATTATAGAGTTATCACATTGTGACTTCTAAAAAGATTGTATTTGCTCACCAGGCACCTATACGAATCTGATTACTTTTAGTTGCCGCAATCCCATTGGAAGTTAGCTGTCAGCCAAACAGCTAACTTTTTTCCTTATTAGGAATAGAGTGATAGAATCTGGAGGAGATTAAATGTACATACCAAAAAAAGAGGTTATAGCTTTTACTGGAAACCAGCAGATTCAGGGTGAAGGTGTTTTTTTAGTTGTAGAAGGATACCTTGTGCAGGAATCCAATGGGACTTTAATAAAAGTTTTAAAGCAAGGGAGTATTTTTCGTCTTGATTCTCAGCATGAATGGTTTCAATTTTTTTCAAGGGGAAAAAGTTTTCTAATGGAGATTGAGCGTGAGAAGTATACGGATGAAATTGTTTGCGATACGATGAAGCGGATGACTGAATCGCTTGAGAGATATCGGTTGCCAGGCAGAGAACGAATTGAGGCAGTTTTATATCAAATTGCTTTGGATGTTGGGGTTGAAAATGATCAGGAAATTTATATTCCGATAGCTTGTAATCAGTCAAAGCTCGCAAAATATAGCAATGTAAGTCGGGAATATTTTATCAAAATTAAAAATGATTTAGTTAAAGAAAAGCGCATTGAAATTCGAAATCGTAGTTGGATTTTGCTTGAAAAGGAAGAATGGGAAACAGTTTGTATGACAGAGGAATAGATAGGAGCATTCAGTTTGAATGCTTTTTTTAAAACATATAGTTGATTTTGTCAACTATATGTTTTATACTAATAAAAATGAAAGAAGGGGAATTGGATGGATCAAATTAGTGAGATTCGGCGATTTAATCGCTTTTATGCTAGCATATTAGGAAAACTTGACCAGAAAATCTATCATAATCCTTATCCGCTGACTGAAGTGAGGGTTTTGCAACAAATTGATTTTGAGAATGGGAAGACGGCTTCTGAGATTGGCGATGCGATTGGGGTTGACCGAGGGTACATGAGTCGCATTGTGAAGAGATTTGAACTTTCGGGGCTGATTCAAAAACAGCAGCTTGCTGGTGATAAACGACACTTTGCACTTTTTATTACGGAAAAGGGGCAGGCGGAGATTGAGAAATTTGTGGCGCTTGCGAACTTGGCGCTTAGCGAAATGACGCAGAAATTGACGGATCAGGAGATGCGGGATTTGGTTGAAGCGATGAGCGTGATTGAAAAATTGCTTTCAAAGGAGGAATTGACATGAAGATTGAAAAATATACGGAACGTTACCATGAAGAGGTTGTCGCATTGATTTTGCGCATTCAGCAGAAGGAGTTTAATGTGCCGATTTCGCTTTCGGATCAGCCAGATTTGATGGATATTGGGAACTTCTACGCTGACGGGGGATTTTGGATTGCGCGTGATGGAGACACTGTTGTGGGCACGATTGCTACATGGTTTATCGACGGGCCAAACGCAACCATTCGCAAGCTTTTTACGGATGAAAATTATCGAGGAAAAGAATATCAAACGGGGCAGCGCCTTTTAGAAACGCTTGAAGAATTTTGTGCGCAAAACGGCAAGTCACATATTTTTTTAGGAACGACGGATAAATTTAAGGCGGCACACCGGTTTTACGAAAAGAATGGCTATATCGAGATTTCAAAAGCGGATTTACCAGCTGATTTTGATATTTTGGATGTGGATTCGAAGTTTTATCATAAAGCGCTATAAGAAAAATGCAGTTTGGGTACGCCCGGCTGTTTTTTTCTTTTTTACAAAAGATAAGTTGTGAGCTATACTAATGTTTGTGATTTGTTTTTAGAAAGGGAGCGAGTTTTTTGAGCAGATGGTTACCTCGTGATTTATGGATTGTAATAGTTGGGATGGTTCTTTTGTATACAGGACTATCCTTTATTTGGCCATTTAATATGGTGTATATGACGACAGAACTTGGCATGTCGGACATGGATGCATCGCTTGTGTTGCTTGTGAATTCTTTTGTGGGAATGGTGGCGAGTGTTGTTGGCGGAATTATTTTTGACCGGTTAACGGGGTATATTTCGCTTATGATTGGAACTTGTATTTTAGTTGTGGGGACGTTTCTTTTGATGACATTTCATAGCTATCCTTATTTTGTTTGGAATCTTTGGCTTGTGGGTGTTGCCATGGGAATGGTGTTTGCAGGGCTATACGCGGCGGCGGGTTTGACACATCCGAGCGGCGGGCGCACTGGATTTAATGCCATTTATGTAGCTCAAAATATTGGTGTTGCGGTTGGACCGTTTCTAGCCGGATTCTTGGCGGAGCGCGGTATGGGACAAGTTTATTTAGGTGCATTTCTTTTCGCGATTTTTTATGCACTTTTCTTCTTTATCTTTTTTAGAAAAATAGATTGGAAGTCCGAAAAATTGGGTGCGGAAACAAAGCACCGAAAACGTGGCGGGGCGCGTGAGAAAGCGACAAAATGGGGTCTCATTTCAATGGGTTTGCTACTTTTGACGTATCTGTTTTGCCAGTTGCCACATGTACAGTGGCAGTCTAATTTATCTACCTATATGACAGCAGATGTTGGTGTGTCGGCATCCGAGTACGGGAAACTTTGGAGTTTAAACGGGGCATTAATCGTTCTCGGTCAGTTGATTTTAATTCCGCTTATTCATCGTTTCAAAAAGCATTTATTGCTTCAAGTTTATATCGGTATTTTGCTATTTGCGCTATCGTTTGTATTTGCAATGCAAGCAACTGTATACAGCGGATTTGTACTAGGAATGATTTTCCTGACGCTTGGTGAAATGTTCGCATGGCCAGCAATTCCGACGATTGCCTATCAACTAGCACCAAAAGGGAGCGCGGGGTTATATCAAGGATTAGTGAACGGAATGGCAACAGCCGCACGAATGCTAGCGCCGTTTTTGGGCGCTGTTGTAGTCACGAAATTTGGCGGCATAACAGCCTTGTTTATAGGGATTTTCAGTTTGCTACTCCTTGCGTTTGTCACGATAACACTACAAGCACTTACTCAGAAAAAGGCGAATTTAAATGATGTGGAAACCGAGGTGGAAATGCATGAAATTGCTTGAGAATGCTCGCTTTTATACGATGGGAAAAGAAGGCGAATTTGTGCGGAATGTTTTAATTGATGGGGCTACAATTCGGGCGATTGATGTCGACCCCGCGGCGCATTTAGAGGCAGAGCGCATCAATTTGAACGGGGCAACTGTTTTTCCAGGCTTTGTCGACTCACATATTCATCTGCTTTGGTACGGACAAGCTCTAGCGCGGTTGAACTTAAACGAAACAACAACGAAGAAGCAAGCTTTGGAAAAGATTAAGCAGCGTCTGGCCGAGCTTTCGGAAACCGAATGGCTTTTTGTAGAGGGATATGATGAAAATAAATGGACGGACGACAAAACGCTACTCACAGCCGCTGATTTGGATTCTATCAGCGAGACACCACTACTCGTAAGACGCATCGATTACCATAGCGTGACGGTTAATCACGCATTAATGGAAGCTATTTCTTTGTCTAAAGACGCAAAGTTTGAAGGTGGCGGTGAAATTGACACAGATGAAAATGGCAAATTGACGGGCATTCTAAAAGATAACGCAACGAATTTGGCGATTCAGGCGTTTCCAATTCCAACTACCGCTGAAATGAAAATGTGGCTTGAACTGGCGATTTGTGATTTGTGGAAAAAAGGAATTACAGGGGCCCATTCAGAGGATTTGCACTATTTTGATGGCTTTAAGGGAACGCTCGGCGCTTTTCGCGATACAATTAATGCAGAATTTCCATTTCGCGCGCAACTTTTAATTCATCACGCGGAACTAGCTGCGTTTAAGCAGGAAAAAGAGCTTTTCATGGACGGAAATCCTTTTGTGGAGCTGGACGCTGTGAAAATCTTTTTTGACGGCACTGTGGGGTCGAGAACGGCATATATGGCGAATGGCTATGCGGACGACGCAAGCAATCACGGGTTGAAGATTCATTCGGACGAGGAGTTTGTGGCAATCGTCAAGAAAGCGCGCGAACTGGGGCTTCCGGTGGCGATTCATATTCTAGGTGATGCGGCATTTCAAGAGGTGGTTCGTGTGCTGAAAAAATATCCGCCGAAAAGTGGCTTGCACGACCGAATGATTCACACGCCGTGGTTAACAGATGAGCTCATTGCAGAAGCAGAAGGAATGCCGCTTTTGTTTGATGTTCAGCCGCAGTTTATGGCGAGCGACTTGCCTTGGGCGCTTGACGTTTTAGGAGAGAATTATCCCAAACGAGCATTTGCTTGGAAGACACTTCTAGAAAACGGCTTTGCACTAGCGGGAGGAAGCGATGCGCCAATTGAAGTCCCCAATCCTTTTTACGGAATTCATGCCGCAGTTACACGCACTGCGACAAGCGACTTAAACGGTAAACGCTACTTTCCAGATGAGGCGCTGACTGTTTACGAAGCGATTTCACTCTACACAACCGGTAGTGCAAAAGCTAGCTATAAACCTTTTTCTCGGGGGAAAATTGCGCCAGGATTTGCCGCAGATTTCACAGTTCTAGCAACCAACCCGTTTGAAGTGGAGACGAACGATTTGCGCGACATTCAAGTAATTCAAACATTTGTAAGTGGGCTGAAAGTGTATTAAAATGTACGAAAACGGAAAGGTTGATGAGAATGCTAGACAAAACGCAAATTAGTATGTTCTTGACGTTTAGTGGGCAAGCGGAAGAAGCGGTTCAATTTTATGTGGACTTGTTTGATGAAGCAAAAATCGTATCAACTCGTTATTTTGAAGAAGGTGAGCCGGGAGAGCTGGGCAAGGTTTATACGATAGTATTCGAGATTGGCGATCAAAAATTCATGGCGATGGACATGGAAAAGAAATACGCCGTTGACTTTTCATGGGCAACTTCGATTTTCATTGAAACGCGAAATGAAGAAGAGTTCGATCGCTTATTCGAGGGACTAAAAGCCGGTGGAACAGTTATGATGGGCCCAGAAGAGATGGGGATTTACAGCAAAGTGGCATGGGTGACAGACCGCTTCGGTCCAACGTGGCAACTTGTTTGCGAGAAATAAAAATAAGCTTCCTGAGCACTTTTGGTGTGAGGAAGCTTGTTTTTTTGTTGGGATGATGCAAGGATATTTAATTAATAAAAGAAGGGGCGATGCTTTTATTCATCTAGTCCAAAAAGAGATGGGTAAATTAATGAGGTTTAAACAAAAATTCAGTAGTGTTCAAGTGGCTACTGGATTACATAATAATATCGTCTGTTCATTAGCAAAACCAGGGTAGAGAATCGGAAAAGATTTTCTACCCTGGTTTTATGTTCAGCTAACAATTATACCTCAGTCGCTTATTTTCAATCCAAACTAGCTTTTTTCAAAACGATTCCTTTATAAAGTGTCACGGTAATGAAATAATAAATACAGTAAATCGCTAGGAAAAGTAACACGGGAACATAAAAATGATAATACGGGTTGATGAGAAGGAAAGAGAACATTTCCATGCCTAGCGCAACATGAATAAAGCCGATGATGCCTGGGAATAAGAAGATAAGAAACATTTCCTTGTAAATGGACTGTTTTAAGAGGCGCCGACGCACACCGATTTTTTCAAGCATTTCATAGCGGCGAATATCTTGAGTAGCGCCAGTCAAAATTTTAAACATTAGACAGCTCGCCATCATTGTAAGGAAAGCGAAACCGAGGAAGAAGCCCATAAACACTGTTCCAATCGCAAACGAGTTGTACATTTTATAAGAGCTATATTTGCTGCTTGTAATCTCTTTTCCGTAGCGAGCACTCTCCAATTCGTCCATTTTCTTTAATTCATCGAGATGCGAAACAAAGTTCGTTGTTTTTCCAAAATAAACTGTGCCAAGGTCGCCGTCCACATTAGAAAAATCAGCGGCAGACACGATTTTGAAAGTTTGATTCTGCGTTTCAGTTTGCGGGAAAGCTAAAGATAAGGCAGTGTCCCAAGCGTTTTGAGTCGCTTCCGAGTATTCTTTTAAACGCTTCGTTTCACTTTCACCATCTAGCGAATAGTTTTGTGCTAAAATTGGTTTTTTATTAAGTTCGCTGACATTGAAATAGACAGTATCGTTTTTTTGTTTATAAGCATATGTGGTTTTTTCTTTGAAATCGATTTCTTTCATGACAGCTTTCTCTGCCGGAGTTGGATTGACGATTTTTAAATCATACGCATCCATTCGGTCAGCGAGTAGCGGCCCATTATTTTGAAAGGCGAATCCAACTGAGATGGCGCCCACGCCAAGCGCGATAAGCATTGCTACGGTTGCTAAAACGCGTGTTAGTTGGCTTACACGGAAATTTAACTGCGCATACGTAAATGAGTTCAGTCGTTTGCTTTTTAAAATTTGTTTTTCGCGGCGTTTTTGAATAATTAATGGCAGGAAGGTTGCGAAAAACAAATAAGTGCCTAATGTAATGGTAAATAGTGCCACTATAATTCCGATATATTGCGTTTGCTTAATATCTATCATGCAGTAGTAACCAATTGCGAGTAGGATAATCGAAATGATAGCTTTTAAAACGATGGCTTTTTTACGGATAATAATTTTTTCTGATTTGGCATCGCCGTGGACTAAATCTAAAACGGTCACTTTTGAAATTTGAATCAAATTTGCAAATGCCGACAAAATAAAGAGGGCGGCAAAAAAGACACAAGTGACAATGAGCGACGGGAGATAAAATGGTGCATACGTGCTCGAATGAAATTCTAGTTGTTTCATCAAAGCTTGACCAATTAGGGCGGCAAGGCCTGTACCTAGCGCCGTTCCAATCAGTAAGGAAATGATGCCG
This sequence comes from Listeria sp. ILCC792, assembly GCF_900186135.1. Classification (NCBI taxonomy): domain Bacteria; kingdom Bacillati; phylum Bacillota; class Bacilli; order Caryophanales; family Listeriaceae; genus Listeria; species Listeria sp. ILCC792. The sequence goes on along the minus strand of NZ_FYBO01000015.1, from coordinate 39,422 downwards.
ATGAACATCGTTTCAATGAACATAATCAGTGAAATTTTACGTTTTTTAGCGCCAAGTGTCATGTACATGCCGAATTCTTTTTGGCGTAAGGAAAACAAAAATGAGTTTGCGTAAAGCACGTAGGCAATTGTGATGATGGCGAGCAAAACGGATCCCGCCTGGAAAACAAAACTGACGGCATTAATCATCGCGTTTTCTTGAATAAAGGCTTTGTTTAAGGCAAGTGTTTCAAACATGTAAAAAATGGAAATGGACATAATTAAACCGAGTAAAAGTACAGCATAGTCTTTCGCTCGACTACGCATGCTCGATAAGGCGAGCTTAAATATCATCACTGTCACCCCGATTTTGTCCGAAAGTTGCGAGCACGTCTAGTATTTCTTTATAGAAGTCACTTCGGCTACCTGCGCGATTTAACTCTTTGTAAAGCACGCCATCTTGAATGAACAAGATGCGTTCGCAAAAACTAGCGCTTTGTGGGTCATGGGTGACCATTAAAATGGAAACATCTTGTTCCTCATTTAATTCCGTCATTGTTTCGAGTAAGCTTAAAGCATTTTTAGAATCTAGCGCACCTGTTGGCTCATCGCCTAACAAAATCGCTGGTTCATGCACAAGAGCGCGAGCGGCTGCGGTACGTTGTTTTTGACCACCGGATACTTCAGCAGGATATTTGTGTAAAATATCAGAGATGCCAAGCTGGCGGGCAACAATTTGTACGCGCTCACGGATTTTTTTCGGTTTTACGTCTTGCAAAGAGAGGGGAAGTGCAATGTTTTCATAGAGCGTTAAATTTTCAAGTAAGTTGAAATCCTGAAAAATAAATCCGAGTGATTGAGCACGAAAATCGGATAATTGGTCGTTTTTCATTTGGGTAATATCGACTCCAGCAATTTCGACTTTCCCATTTGTTGGGCGGTCTAGTGTGGAGAGGACGTTCAGAAGGGTTGTTTTACCTGAACCAGATGGCCCCATGATACCTATAAACTCCCCTTTTCTCATCGAAAAAGAAATATCTTTTAATGCGATGGATTGATTTTGATTTTTTTTACCGTAGATTTTTTCAATATGTTCTACATGTACGACATTGTTTGTCATGAAAAATTCCTCCTAATAGCTTGTCTATATTAGTATCATAAGGCAATTGTGCGATTGGAACATTCGAACGAGGTGACAAAAGTAGATTATTTTACTTACATTTTTGTCATTTTCGGCAGCAAGTTTGTGAACGTGTCAGAAAACTACGCTAAATTAGAGATTTTAAAATGTTAAAAGCTGTTTTTCTCATTCTACAGACTGATTTTTCACAAATAAATCAAATGAGGGTTGAAAAAGATTTTATTATCGAGTAGAATAAGTGTTCGTCTTATTCTTTTTCAGGGAGGTTTACAATGAAGATTTTATTTCAACATTTGAAGAAATATCGAATGCAGACGATTTTATCCACGCTGTTTGTGGCCATTATGGTAGCGTCACAACTCTGGCAGCCTAAATTATTGCAACAAGTGCTCGATGCAATTATGGAAGACAAAATGGATGAAATAACGTCAATCGGTATTGTTCTTGTGGCAGTTGCTATCGTTGGTTTAATCGCAGGTATTTTAAACACGGTTTTATCAGCAAAAATTGCCCAAGGCGTGGGGGCTGACATCCGAGAGAGTAGCTTTCGAAAAGTTCAAACATTTTCATTTAGCAATATCGAACGTTTTTCGACTGGTAATTTAGTTGTCAGACAAACCAATGATATTACACAAGTTCAAAATTTAGTGATGATGTCACTTCAATCTTTAACGCGTATTCCGATCATGTTTATCGGAAGTTTTATTTTGGCGTTAGTGACATTACCTGCACTTTGGTGGGTTATTATTTTACTTGTTGTGCTCGTAGTATTAATCGTTATGATTACATTCGGGGCAATGGGGAAACATTTTGCAAAAATCCAAGCTTTCCTAGATAAGGTGAACGCAATTGCTAAGGAAAACTTAGCGGGGATGCGTGTGGTCAAAAGTTTTGTCCAAGAAGATAACGAACTTAAAAGATTTTCAGATACGAGTGATAAGCTAACAAGGCATACAATTATTGTAGGAACACTGTTTTCTGTTATGATTCCAGCGTTTATGCTCGTTTCGAACTTGGCAGTCGTTGTTTCGATTTATTTTGTTGGGGATATGGTAAAAGACGACCCAACTGTAATCGGGGCAATTGCTTCATTTATGAACTACTTAATGCAAATTATGATGGCAATCATTATCGGAGGTATGCTTACGATGATGGCTTCTCGTGCGTTCATTTCGCTTGGACGTATTAGTGAAGTTTTAAATACAGATGCAGATATTAAATATGATGAAGATGCGTCAGATGAAGACTTATCTGGTAGTGTCGAATTTAAAAATGTAAGTTTCCGTTACGAAGGAGATGACCAAAACGCGTTAAGCGATATTTCCTTTAAGGCGGCTCCTGGCGAGATGGTCGGGATTGTTGGGGCTACTGGTGCTGGTAAATCGACGCTTGCGCAGCTAATTCCACGACTTTATGACCCATCTGAAGGAGAGATTTTAATCGGTGGAAAGAACTTAGTACATGTGAATAAAAATACGCTACGCAAAACGGTTTCGTTAGTGTTGCAACGTGCGATTTTATTCTCAGGTACGATTTCTGACAACCTGCGCCATGGTAAAAAAGATGCGAATGACAATGATATGGAAAAAGCGACATCAATTGCACAGGCGAAAGAGTTCATTGAACGTCAAGATAAAATTTATGAAGCGATTGTGGAAGAACGCGGGAATAACTTTTCTGGCGGACAAAAACAACGCTTATCGATTTCACGCGGTGTTATCGGGGATCCGAAAATCTTGATTTTAGATGACAGTACGAGTGCGCTCGATGCTCGCTCTGAAAAACTCGTGAAAGAGGCGCTTAACAAAGAGCTTGATGATACAACGACATTTATTATTGCACAAAAGATTTCTTCTGTTATTCATGCGGATAAAATCTTAGTTTTAGATGGGGGTAAACTTGTTTCGGTTGGTTCGCACAAAGAATTGCTTGAGATAAGCCCGATTTATCAAGAAATCTATGAAACTCAAAAAGGAAAGGATGCGTGGGGAAATGAGTGAGTTTAAACAAATTACAAAATTCTTCTGGCACTATCTTCGCGCGTATAAATTACAACTTTCTGTTATCATCCTAGCGGTTATTGGTGCAACTTATTTGCAAGTTAAGGCGCCGCAATTTATTGGTGATGCGATTCAAGAGCTTGCCAATTATGCTGTAAAACTATTTACTACGGGTGTTGATGATAAATCAGAGTTCCATCATATTTTATGGATGCTACTTCTGTTTTATGTGTTAACTTCTGTAGCGACATTTATTCAAAGCATTATTATGACTGGTGTTTCTGGTAAGGCAACGAACCGGATGCGTATTGGTTTGTTCCGCAAAATGGAAAAACTTTCGATTCGCTTTTTCGACCGTCATAATGATGGGGAGATGCTAAGCCGTTTTACAAGTGATATGGATAACATCTCAAATACGCTTAATCAGGCGATCGTTCAAGTTTTATCTAACCTGGCCTTAATGATCGGCGTTATCATTATGATGTTCAATCAAAACGTTGAGTTGGCGCTTGTGACGCTAATTGCTTCACCGTTTGCGATTATCATTGCGGCGATTATTATTCGCAAGGCGCGTAGATATGTGGACTTACAACAAGATAGTTTGGGGCATCTAAACGCCTATATCGATGAAAAAATTTCTGGTCAAAAAGTGATTATCACAAATGGCCTCGAAGAAGAAACGATTGAAGGTTTTGTGAAGCACAACAATACGGTTAAAAATGCAACATATAAAGGACAAGTCTATTCAGGCTTACTTTTCCCCGTGATGCAAGGTATTTCGCTTTTAAATACGGCGATTGTCATCTTCTTCGGTGGATATTTAGCTTTAAACGGTAGCCTTGAACGTTCTGTTGCACTTGGTTTAATCGTAATGTTCGTGCAGTATTCGCAACAGTTTTATATGCCACTTACGCAGATTTCCTCGCAGTATAGCATGTTACAACTTGCAATTACTGGGGCGCGTCGTGTGAGTGAAGTGTTCAATGAAAAAGATGAGTTTGAGCGTCCAAATGTGAGCAAAATTGATGGTATTAATACACAAGTTGCGCTTAAAAACGTGAACTTTGGTTATGATCCAGAAAAACCGGTTCTAAAAAATGTCAACATTACGCTTGATAAAGGCAAAATGGTGGCAGTTGTTGGGCCAACTGGTTCGGGTAAAACAACTATCATGAACTTGCTAAATCGCTTTTATAATGTGGATAGCGGCGAGATTGAATTTGATGGTAAAGATATTCGCGACATTGAGCTGAAATCACTCAGAAAACAAGTCGGAATCGTCTTGCAAGACTCTGTTCTGTTTAGCGGTACGATTCACGAAAACATTTCTTTTGGGAAACCGGAAGCACACCGCGATGATGTGGTATCGGCTGCGAAACAAGCCAATATTCACGATTTTATTATGACACTTGAAAAAGGTTATGATACGGAAATTAGTGATGAAAACAACATCTTTAGTGTTGGTCAGAAACAATTAATCAGCATTGCCCGAACGATTTTAACAAACCCAAGCTTGCTTATTTTGGATGAGGCGACAAGTAACGTTGATACGGTTACGGAGAGCAAAATTCAAAAGGCGATGGATAATGTTATTTCCGGTCGGACGAGTTTTGTTATCGCACACAGGCTGAAAACTATTTTAGACGCCGATCATATTGTTGTCTTGCACCAAGGTGAAGTCATTGAGGAAGGTACGCATGAAGGTTTACTGCAACAAAAAGGCTTCTACGCGGAACTTTATCATAATCAATTTGTATTGGAATAAAATGTTAGAGAGAGGCTGGGATTATGTCCTGGCCTCTTTTCATGTATAATGGAACAAAATAATGGTGAAGGAGCTTGCAATGAAAAAATTTGGTTGGCTAGTTATACTGCTTTTTTTAGCGGGCTGCGGAAATGCGGAACCTGCGGATACATATGTGATGCTTGACGGGGTGATTAGTCGGGCTCATACGGGGGAAAATACGAGTGTTTTTGTGCGCGACTTATCTTCTCTTGATACCGATTTGCAAGGTGAAACGGAGCTTCATGCGATTAGTAAAATTGAAAATGAGAAGGATGGACGGGCGCTGAACGTGGCGTCGCTTGATGTGGAGGACCGTGTCCAAGTCTATTTGAAGGCGGATTTTAAAACGAAAGAAAAAGCAGTTCGGGAAATTGCTTATAAAGATATTATTAAAATTGTGAAGGAATAGTGGCATTAAATGATGTGTGCTTCAGTTGTGGAAACTACACTTTTAGAAACACTTGTTTTTGGAATTGCGGGAACAGCAAGGGGTGCGGTTCATGTAGTTACAGAAGCTGAGGCATATAGCTAATCTGTAAATATAATAAGAAACTGGTTTAAATGTGGCTAAAATGTGAAACTTTCCAAAAATAGGTTTCAATCCCTCCTTTTTCGAGTAAAATAAAAGTGATAAAGGCAGCGATTGGAGGAAGGACATATGGAAAAACTAAATATTGAGCCAGCTTCTGTAGATGATATTAAACAAGTTGAAGAGCTTTTTATGGAACTAGAGGATTTAATTAAAGATTGCAACAATCTCGATGCGTTTGAAAAATTGGTCCGAATAGAATTGAAATTAGAAGAGTATCGCCTTAAACAAACACTGGCTGGTCAAGCAATCGAATCTGCGTATGCGGTAAAGCTAGAAAGTTTATTACGAAATGCTTAGGTTGCCAGTAACTGGCATTTTTCAAAGTCCTTGCTCGCTTCCCCGCACGGTCTGGCAAATAATGCCTTTCCTGTTTTCAATGCTGTTCTTGACCATGTGTGCGATGATACGTTTGTAGTGTGTAAGATTAGAAACAGACTTCCTACTGGGGGTCTGTTTTTTTATGGCGTTAGCGATGTTAAATTGATAGAATGAAAGAAAGATTAAAGTTCGTGATGGAGGAAAAAAGATGCGTCTAGATAAATTGCTTGCACATGCTGGTTTTGGGACAAGGAAGATTGTGAAAAATGTTTTAAAAAAAGAGGAAGTACTTGTGGACGGAAAACGGGTACGTGATGGGGCTTTTCAAGTTGTGTCAGCGAAAAATATTGTGACGGTCAATGGAGAGGCTGTTATGTATGCGGAACAGCTTTATTATATGTTGAATAAACCGCAGGGCGTTTTAAGTGCAACGGAAGACAAGGCGAGTAAGACGGTTATTGATTTGCTGGCAGAAAATGATAAGCGGCAAGGATTGTTCCCGGTTGGACGGCTAGATAAAGATACGGAAGGCTTGCTGATTTTAACGACAGATGGGCAGATGGCGCATGAACTTCTTTCGCCCAAAAAACATGTTGCTAAGGTTTATTTTGCGCGCACAGAAGGTGTTGTAACGGCAGAAGATGCGGCAGTATTTAAAATGGGCGTCACTTTCTTGGATGGCTATCAAGCGATGCCTGCAAGTCTTGAAATTATCCGCGTACACGGCGGCCAGTCAGACGTTCGGGTGACCATTTATGAAGGGAAATTTCATCAAGTGAAAAAAATGTTTGAAGCAGTTGGGAAAAAAGTGGTGTATTTAAAGCGAGAAAAAATGGGCGATTTAACGCTTGATGAGCAGCTTGCGCTTGGTGCCTATCGTCCTCTTTCAGATGCTGAACTGGCGTTACTTCGCGGTATCTAGTTGGTGCTGTGCTTTTAAAATGAGGAAGAGCTGTTTGGCCATATAGTCCGCGCTTTCTTGAAAATGATTTTCTGTCCAATAAACGATGATGCCAAAAATGGCGTGCGCCTGATAACTTGTGAGGACTTGCGGATTGATGTTGGCTAAGTTGGATTTAGTGGCATCGCGCAAAACTAAGTCTTGAATAACATGACAGACACGATTTTGAAAGCCGGGACCTATTTTTGATGAGATGACATGGCTATAAAATAATTGATTTCTATATACGTGATCAAAAATTTTAATCATGTGCGGCTGTAAATTTCTGGTGGAAAAAGCTTTATTTTGTTTATAAGGGTCGTCATAAGCGGTGCGCAAATCGTTTAAAACAGACTCTGTTAATTCGTGTAGCAAATCCTCCTTTTCACCATAGTGCTTGTAAAAGGTAGAGCGATTGACGTCGGCTTCTTGGACGAGCTCGGTGATGGTAATTTGCTGAACATTTTTTGTTTTTAGTAATTCTAAGAAGGCACGATAAAAGGCATTTTTCGTTTTTTGGATACGTCTATCCATTTTTATCCCTCCAATGTTTACTTATTCAACATATATCAGAAAAATGGTGCTTAAGCAACGATAATGACTCTCATTACTGATTGAATCCGCTTTCAATGGGTTGTATACTTGAGTGGAGAGCTAGAAACTTTAGCTGGAAAGCAATCAAGGAGGTAATAGTAATGGGGAAATTAAAAGGAAAAGTTGCTGTCATCACTGGGGCTGCGTCAGGCATGGGGAAACAAATTGCGCTGCTTTATGCAAAAGAAGGGGCGAAAATCGTTGTGGCAGATTTGAATTTGGAGAATGCGCAAGCGACGGTTGACGAAATTGTGGCGAGTGGTGGTGAAGGGCTAGCGGTTGTGGCAAATGTCATGAAACAAGCAGATGTTGATGGCATGATTGATGCTGCAGTTGATAAATACGGCAAGCTTGATATTTTGGTAAATAATGCGGGAATCATGGATAATTTTGTGCCCGTTTCTGAAGTGACGGATGACCTCTGGGAGCGTGTTTTATCTATTAATACGACGGGGGTAATGCGGGCGGCTCGAAAGGCTATTCCGTTATTTGAAGAAAATGGTGGCGGTGTTATTGTGAATATTGCATCAGCAGGCGGATTGTTCGGTTCGAGGGCAGGAGCGGCCTATACGGCGTCTAAACATGCTGTTGTTGGTTTAACTAAAAATATTGGTTTCCAATATGCAAATAAAAATATTCGCTGTAATGCTATCGCACCTGGAGCGGTGAATACAAATATTGGGACTTCCATTTATGACCCGAGTGCTTTTGGTCAAGAACGAGCAATGGCGGGAATGAACATTAACCCTCGTGTAGGTGAGGCCTCTGAAATTGCGAAGGTTGCTTTATTCCTTGGGTCAGATGATTCAAGTTTTGTAAATGGTACAATTATAACGGCGGATGCTGGGTGGACGGCTTACTAGAATGGTTTAAAAAGAGAAGAATTTTTCTTCTCTTTTTTTTATGTGAACAAATTGTGATAGTTTGTTTAAATAGGTTCTCCATTACGGAAAATTGTAAAGGTTATTGGTTTTGTAAGGGGGACATTGATAATTTGGCGATACTGAGAAAATGTGACAAAAATGAGAACGTTTTCTTTAGAAAAAGATAGAAAAATCCGTCATAGAATATCTACAGACAATCTGGTTTGGCCTCGGTATGCTAGAGAATGAACCTAGTGTCAGGTTCAAACTTAATTTAAAGGAGGAGAATTATGAAGAATAAATTGAAGTTAGGTGTGTTTTTGGGTGTAGTTAGTGTGTGTTTAACAGCAGGATTTACATTAAATGCAGATGCTCATGGGTATATTTCAAAACCTGAAAGTAGAGCATATTTAGCTAATAAAGGGCTAAATGTCAACGTTGGAGCTGTTCAATATGAACCGCAAAGCGTTGAAGGTCCGAAAGGTTTTCCAAGTAGAGGACCTGTAGATGGTACTATTGCTGGGGCAGGGAAATATGCACCTTTAGATGAGCAAACTGCATCACGATGGCATAAAGTAAATCTTAATCCTGGACCGACTGTGGTGGAGTGGACACTAACTGCGCCGCATCCAACATCTAGCTGGGATTATTATATTACGAAAAAGGGCTGGAATCCGAATATGCCTTTAGTTCGAAGTGAACTGGAATTAATTAAACATATTGATGGCGGGAATTTGAAGCCTGAAAAAGTAGTTCGTCAACAGATTGATATTCCATCAGATCGTTCTGGTTACTATGTCATTTTAGGTGTCTGGAGTATTGCAGATACTGGCAATGCGTTTTATCAAGTGATTGATGCGAATATTAGTGGCGATGCTAAACCAAGCAGCGATTCAGAAGCGCCAACTCAACCGACTCAGTTGAAACGAACCATGGCAACAGCAAATAGTATTGCTTTTAGTTGGAAAGCGTCAACGGATAATGTTGGTGTGGCGAAATATACGGTTTATCGCAATGGCGTAAAAGTTGGTGAAACGGCTGGAACTTCTTATACAGATAAAAATTTACAAAGTGAAAAAGCTTACACCTATACGGTTGTTGCAGAAGATTTTTCTGGTAATAAATCAACGGTTAGCCAACCATTAACGCTAAGTACTACTCAAGTGCCAGCAGTAGATACTGTCGCGCCAACTGCACCAGCTAATCTTCATGTCATGGGACAAAAAGAATCGAGTGTTTCACTCATGTGGAATGCGGCATCAGATAATGTAAGAGTCTCACAATATGAAGTTTACCGAAATGGGGAAAAAGTCAAAACAACAGCTTCAACGATGTTTGAGGATGTTAACTTAGTAAAAGGAACTTACGATTATACCGTTTATGCGGTTGATGCAGCAGGGAATCGTTCGAAAGCAAGCAATGGGATTTCAGTAAATGTGATTGGTGGAGGAGAAATAATTCCGCCCGTGCCAGTAGTTGGAGATGACGTGTGGCAAGCGAACAAGATTTATTTTGAAAATGATGTCGTCAACTATAATGGCAAAACATATCGCGCAAAATGGTGGACGAGAGCGAACAATCCAGAGTATAACAGCGTTTGGCAATTAGTTAGCGATCATGTTCAAGTGTGGAATGCACAAAAAGCTTATACAGCTGGAGAAAGAGTTAGCTACAACGGGAAGATTTATCAAGCCAAGTGGTGGGTAAGAGGTCAGAGCCCAGATCTTGGTGGTGCCTGGGAATAATCAACAAGAATGCCCTGAGCATATCCTCAGCCCCCCGAGGAATGCTCAGGCTTTTTTACGAAAAAGTTGAAAGTTTTTTTAAGCGTTCGCAGTCCAAAACAATGCCAGTTTCATCACTTTTCAGTATAAGCTTTTGCTTACTTAAACGCTTAAAAATATTTTCAATATGGTGCGTAGAACATTTTAAAGGATTCGCCACCATGTTTTCGTCAAAAAGAGGAAGTGTGACGTACTGCTGTTTAAGATCTTGCCTTGTTAAAATAATAAATTCCATAAGTAAATCAATCACTCTTTGTTTTAAAGGGGATTTTTTCTCTTGATAATTGAAAGTGAGAAACTTATAGCGTACAATCAGTTCCTCAATGATGAAATGAAAGAGTGCCGGGTGTGTGTACATATATTGCAAAAAGAAATATTTTTGAATTTCAAATGCCTGACCGTCTGTTAAAGCGATGGCCCGGTAATTGGCAGTATCCTCATATTTCCTGTTTGAAAAACAATGTTCGATGCCGAAAACAGCACCTACGGCTATTAAAGTTTCAAATTCCCAACTGTTTTTTCGACTTACTTCGACTTTAGCAATTCCTTCTGTTAAAACTAAAAGTGTGTCAGGACGATTAAGGTTTTGGCTGATATCCAAGTTTGGTGAAAAAGAAACTTCTTCCAATTTATTCCCGTGACCTTCATTCAGCAGTGAAGCAATTAAATCTAAAGGAGGCATTGGATTTACACCTCTTTTGAGAGGCAAGTTATTTTTGATAATTGTTGCAATTTTTGATAGTTTGTAATGTGGAAAGCTTCTTCCGTCTCAAGCAAAATCTGTTTTTCAGTGAGTTCATGAAGCACCTCTTGTATCGTTATTAAAGAGGCTTTTAAATAGGTGCTAAGCATTTCAGCACTAATAGGGTAGGGGAAAAGCACCGCGTTTTGTTCAACGGTTGCTTCAGATAAGATAATAAACTCGAGAAGTAAATCGGCCATTCGCTGGCGTAGCATGGCTTTTTTTTCGCGACAGTTAAAAGAAGTGTAGATATATCGCAACGAAAGCTTTTCATATAAGGCGGAAAAAATTTGTGGATTTGCATAAAAATGATTGATGAAGTATTCCTTTTCGATGACAAGGAATTCACCGTCTGTGGCACCAATTAATTTGAATTTCGAGGGTAAGAGGTTGGCTGTCTGGGGGGTTAAGAGGTTATCTATACCGGCGCAATCATTTGGAACTAGAAAAGTATTAAATTTCCATTTTCCTTTATGATGAATCTCTAAAATGGCCATTCCTTTTGTTATAAAAATAATATAGTCTCGCATGCAGGATTTTTCGTTACAGTAGGCAACTTCTTCGGGGACAAATACAACTTTTTTTGTATATTCTTTGGCTAGCTGGACGTCAGTTGTAAGGAATTGGTAGATGGTTTTCATAAAAAATGACTCCTCACTATAAATTGTACACTGGATACAAAATGGCTCTGTTACAGCATTTGTTGTCTATTTGCGGTGATTATAGCATACTTTTTTAGGTGAGAAAAGTTCATTTTGATGTTGAATTGTGTCAAGAATTTGTCGTTTTAGTGAAAAAAGGCATTTTCCATAAACCGGAAAATACCTCAGACTGATTTTATGCGGTGAATTTTGTTTAGCATAAAGTTACAATCTGAGGTTTCCGCTTTAACAGTCGTTATTTTTTTAAATCTTCAATAGAGTTAATGTCTTTCATATACGTTGGGACAGCCAGACCAACTTTGGCGCCCTTCAAATTGACACCTAAATCTTCAATATCTGATTTGTAGTCTTTATAGTAAATGCCAGCTGTGTTTGGTAACCAGGCGGCGACCATGCCATCAGCGGCGCCAGTTGCAACAGATGCCCACATAGGTTGGATTTCCATAGCTTGAATAGTTGGCTTATAGCCGATGCTACGTAAAACCTCGGCGACGACATTGGTGGAGGCAATTTCGGAATCCCAAGCGACATACGTTAGCTTGATGTCATCACCGCTTACTTTTGGAACGCCGTCTGTCCATTCGGCCACTTTATCGGGATTGTTTTTCACCCATTTTTTAGCAGCCTTTTCGGGATCAGCGCCATCATTCACTTCAAGCATGACGTCGGACATTTCCTCAGGCGTCCAATTAAACTTATCTAAAACCGCGTAGGCAGAAGGTTTTTCCTTCTTCAAACCTTTACGGACAATTGTATGAATATCTTCCGCATCACCAAAAACATTTTTTGGATCTTCTAAAAATTTAAGGTCAAATTTTGTGAACATCCAGTGTGGCGTCCAGCCGGTCACAACGATTGGCCGTTTATCTTTAATGGCTTTTTCGAGTGTGGATGTCATGGCAGCGGTGGAGCTCGTTTGCAGTTGCCAGTTATAATCGTCTAGGTTGTACGCTTTAATTGCGTTTTGCGTGGAAAGCATAATTCCTGCGCCGGCATCAATTCCCGTAATCGTATAGTTAATTTGCTCGCCGAGGGGTTTTGAAGCATCATAAGGCGCAAGTTCTGTCCCACAAGAAGCTAAAAGGAGCGAAAGGATACTAAGCAATGTCACGAGTCTTAATTTTTTCCACATAGTAGCCCTCCTTAGTTTTCAATTTTTGATTTTTTATTAAAGCTTTGCGTCAGACGGTCGAGAATGATGGCTACGATGACGATTGCGATTCCGGCAACGAAACCACCTCCAGCGTCATTACGTCCAACAGCGAAGTAGACACGCGTTCCTAGCCCCATTGCGCCAATCATGGAGGCGATGACGACCATTGATAATGCGAGCATGATACTTTGGTTGATGCCTGCCATCATGGTTGATTTGGCCATCGGTAGCTCTACTTTAAATAGTTTTTGGAAACCAGTTGAGCCGAACGAATCGGCAGCTTCTACGAGTTCAGTCGACACTTGGCGAATCCCAAGGTTTGTCATGCGCACAGTAGGAGGCATGGCGAAAATAACGGACGCGACGACGCCAGGCACCATACCGATGCCGAAAAAGGCAACAGCTGGAATTAAGTAAACGAACGCCGGCATCGTTTGCATGAAGTCGAGCACTGGCTTGAAAAATGCTTCAGCAACGTTGCTTTTAGACATCCAAATCCCTAGTGGAACCCCAATAACAAGAGCGATTAAGCTACTGGTTAAAACGAGGGTTAGCGTCTGTGTCATGTCTCGCCAAAAATCAAGGTTCCAAATGAGCAGCAATCCGACTAATTCGAAAGTCATAAGCCCCCATTTCTTACCTTTTCGGTTTAGCCAATAGGTTAAAGCGAGAACTAAAATAATAAAAATGTATGGCGGCAGCAAATCGAAAACCCACTGAAAAGCGTCAACAATTCCGCCGATAATATTTGTGATAACGTTAAAAAATCCTTCAAATTGCGTTAAGCTATCAACAAGACTGTCAATCCAGCTTGCGAGTGGAATTGTAGGAATGTTAGGCATTAGCGTTCACCTCGTTTCCAGAAAGTGCGGCTAGAACGGAGCCGCGAATAATAATGCCTTTGAGTCGCCCATTTTCAGTTACAGCGACTGGAATCGATGTCGTGGAAATTAAATCCATTAAATCGTTTAATGGTGTGTCTGGATCGGTGGTTGGCACGTCAGTTTGAATAACGGATTCAAGCGAAGAGATGTTTTCCTTCACAAGTTTTGAAACGTCCGTTGCATGGGCAATGCCGACTAGTTCCCGTCCTTTTTTCACGACAAAAATACTTGAAGTGCCAGTTTCACGCATTCTTTGCAGCGCAACACGTGGCCCGTCTTTTTCAACGTGAACGATTTCAGGACGTATCATGACGTGGCTTGCGGTATAAACTTTCGAACGGTCAACGTCTTCGATGAATTTCTCAACATATGTATTTGCAGGATGTGCGAGAATTTCTTCAGGAGTACCCGTTTGAACGACCGAGCCGTCGCGCATAATCATAATATGATCGCCGATTCGCAAAGCTTCATCTAAATCATGCGTAATAAAAATAATCGTTTTTTGCATCGTGTCTTGTAAATCTAGTAATTGGTCTTGCATATCTTTTCGGTTAAGTGGATCGAGTGCGGAAAAAGCTTCGTCCATCAAAAGAATGTCAGGGTTGTTGGCAAGCGCTCTGGCTAACCCAACGCGTTGTTGCATTCCGCCAGAAAGTTGGGAAGGATACTGCGCGCCATAACCGGCTAAGCCAACTAATTCAAGTGCTTCTTGCGCTTGTTTAGCCCTATCATTTTTCGGAATTTTCTGTACTTCTAGGCCATACTCTACATTACTTTGAATGGTACGATTCGGAAATAGTCCGAAATTTTGAAAGACCATGCTCATACTTTTTCTACGAACTTTGCGCAGCTCTTTTTTATCAAGCTTGGATAAATCCTTTCCGTCCAACCAAATTTCACCACTGGTAGGTTCGATTAACCGGTTTAAAAGACGAACGAGTGTAGACTTGCCACTTCCGGAAAGTCCCATGATAACAAAGATTTCGCCTTCTTCGACTTGAAAAGATGCTTGATTAACACCGATCGTCGAACCAGTTTCTTTTAATATCTCTGTTTTTGATTTGCCTTCTGTAAGCAGTGTGGAAGCTTTCGAAGTTTTTTTACCAAAAATCTTCGTCAGATTCTTAACTTCAATTTTACTCAAAACTTAATTCTCCTCTCGTAGTTGATTGGTTTTATTTCACATAACAAAATAAAACTAACGTTTACCATTGTAACGAAGATTCGGGATAAAATCATCCTTTCGACTTGGGATAGGGAAAATATTGGTGTTTCACTAGTGTATTCAATCCCATCATAGCAGGGGTTTTCAGAAAATGAAAAAAATCCGAAAAAAATTTCTTTCTCTTGAAATAAAGCGCTTTTATTGTTATTATAAACATGTGTTTAAAAAATAAACAAAAGTTTAGAAATGGAGGTGTTCTCCGTGGAAAACGAAAATCAAAAAATGAACGAAAAGGAAGAAATTATTTTTAATTCTATCCGCAAAAACCCATACATTTCACAACAAGAACTTGCGGACATTTTGGACCTTTCAAGACCGACTGTCGCTAACTTAATTTCTGGTCTGATTCGAAAAGGGCGCATTCTAGGCAAAGCATACATTTTAAACGAATCGAAGCAAATCATTTGTGTGGGCGGCGCGAACGTGGACCGTAAATTTTATATGAAAGAAAAGTCGCAGCTTGGGACGTCGAATCCAGTTCGGTCTTCGCAGAGCGCAGGCGGTGTCGCACGGAACATTGCTGAAAACCTAGGACGTCTCGGCAAAGAAGTGATATTACTTACGGCATGCGGCGCTGATGCTGACTGGGAAGCGATTGTTCGGGCGAGCGATACGTATATGAATTTAGATTACGTCACCGCCTTTCCAAGTATTTCAACGGGTTCTTATACGGCTGTTTTGGAAGGAAATGGGGATTTGCTTGTGGCGCTTGCTGACATGGAAGCGTACGAACATCTGACGCCAGATGCACTGCGCAAAAATGAAGCCCTGCTCGCGCGTTCCAGTGCGATTGTCGCCGATTTGAATTGCCCGAAAGAGTCGCTTGCCTATTTAGGTAACTTTGCGGAAACAAGTCAAGTGCCACTCGTCTTAGTTCCCGTATCCTCACCTAAAATGGCGCGTCTTCCAGAAGATTTGCATCAAGTTACTTGGTTAATCGCGAACCGTGATGAAACCGAAACGCATTTTGGAATGAAAATTGAAAACGATGAAGCTTGGCGTTTAGCTGTTCAGAAATGGCTAGATACAGGGATTCAAAACGTCGTTATCACAAATGGGAAACACGGTGCAATGGCAGGAAATCAAGCTGAAGGGATTATTCATGAACCAGCAATTGTGGCGCCTGTGATTCGCGATGTGACAGGCGCTGGGGACGCTTTTTGTTCCGCTGTCATTTACGCTTGGCTTGAAGGGAAGACGCTTCGTGAAACGGTTCTTGCCGGGAGTGTCAATGCGTATAAAACATTGCTATCGGAATTTACAGTACGGCAAAATTTGTCGACATCTGAACTACAAAAAGATTTGGAGGAAATCAAATGAAAAACTATTTATCATTTTCAGAAGAAGTGAAGGCAGCAAAATTAGCAGGAAAACCTATTGTGGCATTAGAATCGACCATTATTTCACACGGTATGCCATATCCACAAAATGTTGAAATGGCGCGCGAAGTGGAAGAAATCATTCGTGAAAACGGTGCTGTACCTGCCACAATTGCAATTATGGATGGGCAAATTAAAATTGGGCTTTCAGATGCGGAGCTAGAACTTTTTGCAAAAAGTGATAATGTGGCAAAAGTTTCCCGTCGAGACATCGGCTATCTTGTTGCCACTAAACAATTGGGGGCGACAACTGTTGCAGCGACTATGATTTGTGCAGAACTTGCTGAAATCGCGATTTTTGTAACCGGCGGAATTGGCGGCGTTCACCGCGGTGCTGAAACGACGATGGATGTATCGGCTGATCTTGAAGAGTTAGCAAAAACGAATGTGGCAGTCATTTGTGCTGGCGCGAAATCGATTCTTGATCTAGGCTTAACAATGGAATATTTAGAAACAAAAGGGGTTCCAGTAATTGGATACGCAACGGACGTGCTACCAGCGTTCTATACGCGCACGAGCGAAATTGAACTAACTATCCGTGCCGATGAACCAAAAGTTATCGCAGAAAGCTTGAAAGCGAAGTGGGATTTGAAAATTGACGGCGGCGCAGTCATCGCTAATCCAATCCCGGAAGCGCACGCAATGCCTGCTGACGAAATTAACGCAGTCATTCAAACGGCCTTGAAAGAGGCTCGGGAAAACGGCATTCACGGTAAGGACGTCACGCCATTCTTGCTCGCTAAAGTGAAAGAACTGACGGCTGGCAAAAGCCTCGAAGCCAACATCGAACTGGTGAAGCACAACGCTTTAATTGGTTCTCAAATTGCTGTCGCATATCAAAATCTGTAAAACTAAACGCTGTGGTTTCTTTAACTGAAATCATGGCGTTTTTTTGTTAAAATAAAAGTAGTAAAAAAAGGGGTGAAAAGCTTTGAAGATGGTGAGTGCATGTCTTGCGGGCATTCCTTGTCGTTACGACGGGGCGCATAAGGAAAATGAAACATTGAAAAAATTGGTGGAGAGTGGCGCTGCGATTTCGCTTTGTCCAGAAATGCTTGGTGGACTTCCCACGCCTAGAAATCCGGCTGAAATTGTGGGCGGAGACGGTAAAGACGTCTGGTCTGGTACGGCAAAAGTAGTGGATAATTTAGGTGCAGATGTGACGGAAATTTACAAAGAAGGTGCACGCAAAACGTTAGAGCAACTCCGCGAGCTTGGAATCGAGCAAGTTATTTTGAAGGAAAAAAGTCCGTCTTGCGGTGCGTGTCAAATTTATGATGGCACATTTTCAGGGGGATTAAAAAAAGGTGTTGGTGTGACGGCGGCTTATTTGCAGCTCCACGGTTTGAGCGTCGTTTCTGATGAGCAATTTAGTAGTGAAAAGTGACGAAAGTTTTGATTTAAATTCTACAGATTGATATACTGATAGTGTTGGAAAAGAATACAATTTTGGAGTGAGGGTTTTAATTTTCACTACGAAAATTTGGGCTAAAGGGAGAGCGTTAATGATCAAGGGAAATGTAGAAGAACAGAGTAATAATGTGTTTTTAAATCAAGAAAAAGTCCAGTTTCAAAATTCAGAAGTGGTGTTTAATGGGAAGGACAACTTGTTGATTTTAGATGAGAATGTAACTTTGAGAAATTCGAAAATTATTTTTCATGGAGATCATTCGGTCGTATATATTAAAAAAACGCTTCAAAATCAAATTATGATAAATCTTAATATTCATGCAGGTTCTACAGTGTTTATCGACGAAGGAGCTTCTTTTAATGGCGTTTTAAATGCGATTATATCGGAACATCAAAATCTTATCGTTGGAAAAGATGCGATGTTTTCTTTTGGAAGTTGGATACGTACGTCTGATGTACACCCCATCTATCAAATTGAAAGCGGGGAGCGGTTAAACAGACCGGCATCGGTTTTAATAGGGGACCATGTATGGATTGGACAAGATGTTAAGTTGTTAAAAGGAGCTACAATTGGCTCTGGCAGCATTGTTGGCGCTAATGCAATTGTCACGTCTGTTGTGCCGAATAACGCTGTAGTAGCAGGAAATCCAGCTAGAGTCGTGAAAGAAAGTGTTTTTTGGGAAAGGCCTTCGATGCATCTCGTACATCCTAGCGAAAATGTCACGAAAGAAGTAGAAACGAATAAATTTATTTTTAGTGGACCTTCAACGCAAAGTGTATGGAAAGATTTAAGTCAGGCGCTGTCTAATAAGCGTAATTCTTTTGAAAAGAAAACGTTGATTGACAGCATAGATTCAAATTCCAAGCTTTGCTGTTACGTTGAAAAGAAAAATAAAGGCGTTTTCGGGAAATTTAAAAAATAAGAAAATCTGATCTAAGACATAATAAAAAACCACGAAGCTAAAAGGTTTCGTGGTTAAATTTTTGCATTAAGCGCGCTTTTCGAGCGGCGAACTCATTAATTCGCCATGGTTTCGGTGAGAGCGTAAGGATGCCTTCTTCTTCGAGTTTCCGCAAGTTAGTCGCCACATAGGCGCGCGCTAAATTGGCGTAGTTTCCTAAAATCTTTTGGGTGAAAAAATAGGGAATGAGGCACGCGCCGTCATCCTCCATTCGACCAAATTGAGCGCCAATGCGAATTAAAGCGGCTAGGATTTTTTGGTCGGAAGGTAGTTGCGCCTCGGCTTCCCGCAGCAAGATTGGCTGAACGATGCGATTCAATTGTGCAAAAGCAGAAAACTCTGAGTGGCGTTTAAAGCGGCTATGCGCGTAATCGCGCGGAAAACGGTGCACAGTCATTTCGCTAATGGCCGTATACGTAACGGGTGAAACCGCATCTGGTTCGATGTGGAGAAATCCGATGCCTTCCCCTTTCCCGCAAAAAGATAAAATGCTATCTTCTTTACATGTATTTTTGCTCATTGCGGCTACGCCTTCTGTCACTATGTAAAAATATGGGTGATTTTCGCCTTCAAGGAGGATATTCTCCCCGCGCTTGATGCTTAAGCGCAAATACGGAAGTTGTGCTGCATCCGCTTCATATAAAACCTCTGCAAGACTGGGCTTTTGCGCCTCTCTTGTCCCTTTTTCTAAAACCATAACCGAGTCCCCTTTTCTCAGTATTTGATTTTTATTATACGGGAGAAAAAGGGGATTTTGAATTATTTAGACTGTGTAGTGTTGAGCGTTTCCTTCGTGTTCGGCGTGTTGTCAGGAAGGAGTTTGCTTTTGATGAGCTGACGGCGAATTTTAAGTCCGATGTAGCCGGCCAAAACGGCTTTGATGATGCCTGGAATGATAAACGGGAATACGCCCGTGAAAAAAGCGGCGCCAAGCGTCATGCCTGCGCTAATTTGCAACCAAAACATGCCGAACAGGAGCGTCACAAAAGCTCCGAGAATATTGGCGATGGCGGCATTCAAATTTGTGTAGCCAAACTTGTCGAGCAGAAAGCCGGTCAAAAAGGCATTGCCGATGAAGCCAATAATAAATCCGCCGGTGACGCCTAGAATGATGCCAAGTCCGGCTGTCATTCCTTGGAAAACCGGGATGCCAAACGCGCCAAGTAGTATGTAGACGGTGACGGAAATTGTGGCATGGCGGGCACCTAGAATGGTGGCGGCAAGCCCAACTGCGAATGTTTGGCCGGTAAATGGAATGGGGCCAAGCGGAATAGCTATTTGAGCTAAAATCGCGATAATGACGGCAAAAAGCGCGTCTACGATTAGAAATTTTAATTTTGTATTAGGCAAATTGTTCACTCCTTAATGTTAACTTTTATTTTTAAAGGTTAACATTAAATGCGTTTTTTTTCAAGAAAAAAAGGGTATGGAAAGAGAAGCGAAATCTTAAAGGGGTGTTCAAAATGACTGTAAACGTTAGAAAGGCAAGGCTTGAAGATGCGGCAGCAATTCAGCAAATTGCAGAAAAATCTTGGCACGACACGTATGAAAATATTATTCCAGTTGATGTGCAAGATCATTTTTTAAATAAATTTTATAATTTGGAAACGCTTAAAAATCGAATTGGCGCTACGGCTTTTGCGGTCATTGAAAAAGAAGGGGATGTCATTGGCTTTGCGAATTTCGTGGAACTTGCCAAAGGCAAAAGCGAGCTTTCGGCGTTTTATTTGGATCCAGCTTTAAAACAAAAAGGCTTTGGTACGAGGCTCCTAGATGAGGGTATGAGCCTGTTTCATTTGCCACTTCCGATGTATGTGAATGTGGAGCGGGGAAATGACGCGGCGTATCATTTTTATTTGCGTAAAGGTTTCGTCGTGGAAGAAGAGTTTGACGATGATTTTTACGGCTATACGCTTGCGACGATTCGGCTTCATTTGACGCATCATGTGGAAGAGGACGAGTAATTTGTAAAATAAACAAGCATACATCTAGTAATCAGGCCATTTCTAAAAATGGATTTTACTGGATATATGCTTGTTTTTTATTTTCGGGCGACTTTCTTTTTAGTATACATCTGCACGGAATCGCGTTCGATTAACTCGGTTGCAATGGAGAGTTGGACGAATTCGCTTTCTGAATGACGAATACGCCAGTTCATGAGGTCGACGGCTTTTTCGCCCATTGCACTTAGGTTGGTACACATCGTTGTCAGTTTTGGATTGCTTAAAACCGTGAATTCGGTGTTATCAAAGCAAATAATAGAGAAGTCTTGTGGAATTGTATACCCTTTCGACTGCAAGTATGTATTTAAAATAAAGCCGAGACCTGAGTTAACGCAAAACCAGGCGGTTGGAAACTCATCCAGCTGGTCTAACGTTTTATAGAGTGCAGTTTGTTCCTCTTTAATCCGCGTGATTGTAAAAGCAGGGTTAAGGGGGATTTCTGCGGTTTTGAGTGCCATTTTATAACCTTCGAAGCGCTCCGCATAGCTTGGAGAAAACTGGATATCTCCTAGAAAACCGATTTTTTCATGTTGTTTTTGGATAAGGTGTTCGACGGCGAGAAACGCGCCGTCTTTATTTTGCGTTAAAATTGCATCCGCTTTTAAGTGCGGGTGGTGATGGTCAATTAAGATGGTGGGATGTTTCAATTCTATGACTTTCAAACTATAGGCTGTATTGATGTGCGAAAGTAGAAAAACGCCCGACCACTCTTCGGTTTCAAGCTCAATTGGCAAGATGCCTTTTTCAGCTTCGATTTCTCCAATTGGGAAAATAAAAAGTTCAGCTTGTTCAATTAAAAGTTGATTTTTTATGCTCGCAATGATTTCCCCAAAAAAACTCTTTTGCGCCAACGCGAATGAACTTGCAAGCAAAGCATATCTCTTTTTAACGACCTCGCGCGCAATTTCTTTCTTATATTGGTAACCTAGTTCATCTGCCATTTTAAAAACAGCTAGTTTCGTTTTTTCACTTACCCCGTTTTTATTGCCGAGAGCCTGAGATACAGAATTTTTCGTAATGTTAAGACGATCAGCAATATCTTGCATCGTAATTTTTTTCATAAAAGCTCCTTCTTTTACGACATAATAATTCTATTATAGCCAGAAAATAGTTTTTTTGCAAAGGAGAATGTAATTTTATAAGTATTTTTATGAATAATTTTAATATGCGTTGAAATTTTATCGTTTTTATGCACTTTTATTAAGTTTTATTAGAAAAGTAATTGTTGACATTACAAAATTGTAATGCAATAATGTAATTGTTTATGAAACGCTTACAATTATTGAAGTAGGAGGAGTTAGTAATGAAATTCAAAAAGTTAGTTTATGCAGCACTTAGTGTCGTGGCAGCGGGCTCGATTTTAGCCGCTTGTGGATCAGGTGGAAGCGAAGCCAATGATGATGGAAAAACGAAAGTAACTTTTTGGGCAGCACCAAACCCTACCCAAGTGAAATTTTGGAAGGAAATGGCGACAGCTTATGAAAAAGAAAATCCTGATGTAAAAGTAGAAGTGACTCAAATGAAAGAAAGTCCGTCTTCTGAAGCGACTATCCAATCGGCTATCGCATCAAAAACGGCTCCAACCATTTCAGAAAACATCAACCGTAGTTTTGCGGCTCAATTAGCTGACAGTAAAGCGATTTTACCTGTTAACAAAGTGGCTGGTTATGACGATGTTGTGAAAGAAAGAAATATGACGGAAAGCATGAAAGCTTGGACATTCTCGGATAAAAATCAATATGTCTTACCTGTATACTCGAACCCAATTTTATTCGGTTGGCGTTTAGATACATTGAAAGAACTTGGCTATTCAGAGCCGCCAAAAACATATAGCGAAGCACTTGAAGTGGGGAAAAAACTAAAAGCAAAATATCCTGACCAAGTTTTATGGGCAAAAGGTGATTTGTCCGATCCGACTGCATGGATGCGTTGGTTCGACTTCTTCCCGCTTTATAACGCGGCATCGAACGGTAATGCTTTTGTAGAAAATAACAAACTTGTAGCCGATAAAACAGCAGGCGTAGGATTACTTGACTTCATGGGTACGCTAGCAAACGAAAAACTACTGTTGACTGGTGAAGTAACAGATCCTTTTGAAACTGGAACAAGTATTATGACGGATCTTGGACCTTGGACATTCCCGAACTGGGAGGAAAAATATCCTGACTTGAAATATGGTGAAAACTATACAGTTACAACACCTCTTGTGCCAGATAATATGAAAGATTCAACAGATGTTTCCACTTATTCAGATGCAAAAGGTATTGTGTTTTATGCAAGTGCAACAAAAGAAGAGCAAAAAGCAGCGATGGATTTCTTGAAATTCGTTTATAGTGACGACAAAAATGATTTGAAATTCCTTGAAACAACAAACCTAATTCCAGCACGTGACGATGCAACGGAAAACGAAACATTCCAAGCGTTCTTTAAAGAAAATCCGCAATTAGAAGTATATGCAGCGAATGTTAAAAATGCGATTCCAGCGATGGATAACGCGGATTACAACGATATTCAACAAGTTATTGGAGAAGAAGCGTGGAATCCAGTTGTAAAAGGTGAGAAAAAAGGCGCGAAAGCTTGGAGCGATATGAGTAAGCAAATTAATAAGGTGCTTGAAGATGAAAAATAAAAATAATAAATTGGGCTGGTTTTTTACTAGCCCATACCTCATCTTTACCGCAATATTCTTTCTAATTCCGTTAGTGTGGGCCATCTGGCTCTCGCTAACGGATTGGAATATGATGAGCCCGGACATAAACTTTGTTGGGCTTGATAATTTTAAAAAGGCGCTTACGAGTTCATCTGTTCATGCAGCGTTTTTCGTCACATATAAATTCTTGATTGTGTTTGTTCCAATGGCGCTAATCTTATCAATGCTAGTTGCCGTCTTAGTGAATGGATTACCTCGGTTTAAAGGCCTCTATTTAGTTGCTTTTTTCCTGCCATATTTATCTTCTGGCGTTGTAACATCCCTAATTGTAAAAGGTTTGTTGTCTTATAACAGCCCGTTAAATGTCTTTTTAAGAAATAATCTTGGCTGGGATATTGACTGGCTAGGAACGCCGATGTCAGCGTTATTTATTATTTCATTAATGATTGCTTGGAAGATGTCGGGGTACTACGCGCTGATTTTAATTTCAGGGCTTGCGAGTATTAACGATGAAATTTATGAAGCAGCGGCAATGGACGGTTCCGGTCGGTTCCGCACGTTTTGGAAAGTCACCATACCGATGCTCTATCCAGCACTCTTTACAGTGCTTGTCCTAGCTGTTGGTGTGAGCTTTGGTATTTTTACAGAAGTTTACCAGTTAACAGGCGGTGGACCGAATTTTGCTACCAATACGTGGCAGATGGAAATTTACAACCAAGCGTTTATTAACTTGAAATCTGGCTATGCGTCAGCGATTTCGCTTATTGCGGCAGTTGTGACGTTTGCATCAATCGGCGTTATTAAAAAACTTTTAGAAAAATGGGGTGAACGAAATGGTTGGACGTAATAGAAAAAGCGGGAAGATTATTCGTTATATTTTAACGACGCTTCTTATGCTCATCATGGTATATCCATTCATTTACCTTGTGCTTAACTCGTTTGCCGCATGGGATCAAGTCGATAAAAAACTCATTCCGACAGAATTTTCCTTGCGTTCGTGGCAGTGGTTGTTTGGTGATGCAGTAACAGCGGCGCCAGCACCGTGGATTCATTCGTTCATTAACACCGTCATCGTATCTACTATCGCAACAGGACTCATGCTACTCTTCGGTTTGACGGTTGGCTATGCACTTGCAAAAGTCAATTTTCGGGGAAAAAACTTTGTTAATAATGCGATTCTCTTCCAAATGTTCTTTCCAGCGATTATTTTACTTATTCCACAGTTCTTAATGATTACAAATGTCGGTTTGCTCGATAGTTACGCTGGAATGATTATTCCGACTGCGCTTAGTTTGTGGGCCGTTTTCATGTACACAAACTTCTTTAAAGCTATTCCAGATGCGCTCATTGAGGCGGCGCGTTTAGACGGAGCAAGTGACTTGAAAATTCTCTTTAGAATTGTACTGCCAATGTCAAAATCTATCACAACCGTTATTTTCCTATTTTTATTCACGGATAGATGGACGAATTTACTTTGGGATTTGCTAGTTTCAAAAAGCGACTCAACCGTTACATTAAACGTGTTGATTTCCCAAATGTTTGGACCTTACGGGACGTATCCAGGACCAATGTATGCGGCTTCTGTTTTATTAACTGTTCCGCTTATTATTTTGTTCCTCTGCTTCTCGAAAAAGTTCCAAGAAGGCATGCAATTTACATTGAAATAAAGTGAGGAAGACAATGCGTTGGTTTGAAAAAAGTGTGTTTTATGAAGTTTATATGAAGTCATTTTGTGACGGGAATGCGGACGGATTTGGTGATTTTATTGGTTTAAAAGAGCGACTTCCTTATTTGCGGGAGCTCGGTGTGACAGGACTTTGGCTCACGCCATTTTATCCTTCCATGCAAGTTGATAATGGCTATGATGTGTCCGATTATATGAATGTCGACCCGATTTACGGGACAATGGCGGACTTTCGCGATTTTATGACGGCGGCCAAACAAAATGGTATGGCGGTCATCATTGATATTGTTTTGAATCATACGGCGATTAATCATAGCTGGTTTAAAGCGCATCCGGAATACTATGTTTGGAAGGAGGCGCCAAACAATTGGGAGTCCTTCTTTGGTGGTTCTGCTTTTACGTATAGTGCCGAACAAAATGCGTATTATTATCATAGTTTTGCGAAAGAGCAGGTGGATTTAAATTGGACGAAGCCGGCTGTAATGCAAGAAGCGAAACAAATTTTGCAGTTTTGGTTAGAGGAAGGTGTAGCTGGGTTTAGGTTTGATGTGATTAACAATTTAACGGTAGACACAACGTTTCCAGATAACCCGTTTGACGAGTTAGGCGAAATGATTCATAAGTTTGACCGTAATCAGCCGGGTGTTCAGGCGGTTATAGCAGAACTAGCGAGCTTTTGTCGTGCTTGCAAGCCAGATGTGTTTTTGGTTGGTGAAATTAGTTCGGACGACTTGAACGAAATTGCGTCCTACAGTCGAAACGATTTGCTGGACGTTACATTTAATTTTAACTTCGGAAGCATTGAAAAATTGGCTGTAACGAAAATCTTTGATGAATTAGTGCGTATGGAAGAAGTGATTCCTGAGCGGTTGCCAACGTTGTTTTTTGGGAGTCACGATATGGGGCGCTTGATGTCGCGCTTAGCGAATGAAAATAGAAGTGTGGCGAAGCTTTTGGCGTTCCTCATGCTGACGGCGCGGGGAATTCCGTTTATTTATAATGGCGAGGAAGTGGGCATGCGAAACCAAGTTTTTGGAGCCATTCACGAATTGCGAGATATTCAAGGGATGCAAGCTTATCATTTGGCGCTTCAAGACGGGGCGAGCGAGCAGTCTGCGCTAGAAGTGGCAAATCAAAAAACGCGCGATGTAGGGCGTGGTCCGATGCTGTTTGCAGACGGGAAGTCATTTTCGGAAGGGAAACCTTGGATTTTAGGAAGAAATGAAACCGATTTGGATAAATTGGAGATGTTCCGCTATTATAAACGTCTGCTGGAATTCCGAGGACAAGCGGGTTTTCAAACGGAAGCGTATAAAAAGCTTGTTTTGGAGGAAGACGCGATTCAATATGTGCGTGGGCGCTATTTATTTGTGGCAAACTTTGGCGAAACGGATTTTTCTATTAAAAAGAGTGGGAAATTGGCGTTCGGCGAAGCGATGCAAAGTGAAAATTATTTTATTGTAAGTCCGTTTAGCGGCGTAGTGATAGAGTTGGAGGCGTAAAATGCAAAGTGCACGTGAATTATTAGAAGTATCCAGAAAAACAAAAAAAGTTGGCGATAGCAAAAAAATCACATTTTTGGGTGTCGATGGATTTGATGTTTACAATATTACCGCGCCGTTTCAACTCGAAGGGTGCAAAATGATTGCTGGGAGGGTTGAAAAACGCGATAGTGAGGCGTCGTTCATTGCCTTTTTTGAAGAAATCGATTTGACGACGTACAAGCGGATTCAAGGCGCGACGGAGCTTGAACTTCAAGATCCATTTATGACATTTATTGATGGGGAACTCATTTTAGGCGGCGTTGAAACATTTCCAAGTCCTGAAGATGCCACAAAACTGAGCTGGCGCACGAATTTTTATAGCGTAAAGGCTTTAAATGAAATGACTTTGTTTTTCTCAGGACCAAATGGCATGAAAGACTTGCGCTTGAAACAGCTTCATAATGGTGAAATTATGGTTTTAACACGGCCGCAAGGTGAAAAAGGCGGTCGCGGGAAAATTGGACAGTTGCGAATTCGTTCGTTAGATGAATTGACGATAGCGCGTATCGAAGCGGCGCCGCTTTTAAATGGCAATTTCAGCAACGAGGACTGGGGCGGCGCGAACGAAATTTACGAACTTGAAACGGGTGAAATTGCCGTTTTAGGTCATATTGCTTTTTTTGATGAAGAAAATAATCGCCATTATTATCCGCTTGTTTTTTGGCTGGAGGACGATACGATTTGCAGGCCGAAAATCATTGCGGAGCGGTCAGATTTTATAGAAAGTCCTGCTAAACGCGCTGATTTAGTCGACGTTGTTTTTAGTGGTGGTCTTGTGTTTCAAAATGAGAACGCGATTTTATATGCTGGCATAAGTGATGCTAGTGCGCAGTATTTAGAACTTGATAACCCTTTTAAGAAAGTAGGAATATAAAACATGAATATTTATCGTTATGAAGAGAATCCTTTGATTACACCACTTGATGTTGTACCGTATCATGATGGCTATGAAGTTATCGGTGCATTTAATGGTGGTGTAGCGAAATACGGAGATGAAACACTCCTTCTCCTTCGCGTAGCTGAAAAACCAATTGCGACGCATGAAAATGAAGTCGTTGCGCCTTATTTTAACGTTCAGGAGCAAAAATTGGAGCGCGTTTCTTTTGATAAAAATGACCCAACCTATAATTTTGATGACCCACGTATGATTCGCCATAAAGATCATTTAGGCGGTTTCATTTATTTAACATCGATTTCCTACATTCGAATTGCTCGCAGTAAAGATGGACATCATTTCACGCTCGACAAAGAGCCGTTTTTATATCCGTTTAATGAATATCAAACGTTTGGTATTGAAGATGCACGTGTGATGCAGATGGAAGATACTTACTACATCACCTTTAGCGCGGTTTCAGAATGCGGCGTGGCCGATGCGCTAGTCACAACAAAAGATTTCAAAACGTATGACTACAAAGGCAATATTTTTGCGCCTGAAAATAAAGACGTTCTTCTTTTTCCTGAGAAAATTAACGGCAGTTATTATGCGTTGCACCGTCCCAGTGCAAAGAATATCGGCGAGCTTGATATTTGGTTAGCTTCTTCGCCAGATTTAGTCAACTGGGGGAACCATAAACGCCTGATTGGTGTTCGCCAAAATAGTTACGATGATGGTCGTGTTGGAGGCGGTTGTACGCCGATTAAAACGGAGGCCGGCTGGCTTGTTTTATACCACGGGGCAACTAAAGGGCACCGTTATGTTATGGGCGCGGCGCTACTCGATTTAAACGACCCGTCTATTGTTTTAAAACGAACAACAGAACCATTCTTAGAACCTGTTGCGGAATATGAAAAGAACGGCTTTTTCGGCGATGTAGTTTTTGCATGCGGCACGATTCAGGAGGGCGACCTGCTTAAAATGTATTACGGCGTAGCAGATACTTCGATGGCTGGCTGTGAAATGAAAATTAGCGATTTGTTAGAACATCTGGAGCGGACGTCATGTTTAGCGAAGTAGAGCTTTCGAGATGGCAGAACGCAAAACTGCCAGCGGAACTTGAAAACGATTTGAAAACAAGTCGCGACTTGCACGACCAGTTTTATCGGAATCTAGAATTTGGTACGGGTGGAATGCGCGGTAAAATGGGGGCTGGGCCCAATCGGATTAATATTTATACCATTCGTCGCGCGGCAAGCGGACTGGCAGAATATTTGCGTGAAACGAGCGGGCGGCAAAAAGGCGTTGCGATTTCGTTCGATTCGCGAATTCATTCGCGTGATTTCGCTCTTGAAACCGCCCGCGTCTTAGCGGCAGCAGATATCCCCGTTTTTTTATCCGAAGAATTGCGACCGACGCCAGAACTTTCCTTCATGGTGCGCGAATTTCAAGCGGCAGCGGGCGTTATGATAACGGCAAGTCACAACCCGGCAGCTTACAACGGCTTTAAGGTGTACGACGAAACGGGTTGCCAAATTACGCTAGAAGCCGCGAATCGCATTATGCAGTTTATGGAAGAAAAGGCAGATTTATTTGCGATACCGGTCGAAGCGGCCGATTGCCCACTGATTTCATGTGTAGGGGATTCGATTGACGAGGCGTATTTAAAAAACGTTCAGGTGGTGACGCACCGTCCAAATCTCATTACGGATTTTGGAAGCCACTTGAAAATCGTTTATACCCCGCTGCACGGAAGCGGCCTAAAGCTCGTTACAGAAGGACTTAAAAATGCCGGATTCAAAAACCTCACGCTAGTCCCCGAACAAGCCAAGCCAGACGGCCGTTTTCCGACAGTTGTCTCGCCGAATCCAGAAGAATTAGCCAGTTTTGAATTAGCTTTCAAACAAGCGAAGGAACAAAATGCTGATATTGTTTTGGCGACTGATCCTGATGCAGACCGACTTGGTGTAGCTGTTTTGGACGATGGCGAATACAAAATTTTGACGGGGAACCAATTAGGGGCGCTCATGCTGCACTATCTTCTTGCCGCAAAAGGCGAAGTAAGCGAAAATGATGTCCTGGTGACTACCGTTGTGACGAACGATTTAGGACGGAAAATGGCTAACCATTACGGCGCGCGGCACGTTGAAACGCTAACCGGCTTTAAATTTATCGGCGAACAAATTGCTGGCTTTGAAAAAACAGGTGAACACTTTTTATTCGGTTATGAAGAAAGCTACGGCTATTTAGTTGCGCCATTTGTACGCGATAAAGATGCGATTCAGGCGGCGCTTTTAACAGCAGAAATGGCGCTTTATTTCAAAGAAAAAGGCATGTCGCTCTTAACCGTTTTGGATAGGCTCTATGATGAATTTGGTTATCATAAAGAAGCGCTAACGAATTTGGCCTTTGAAGGTGAAGATGGCACAAACAAAATGAATGAATTATTGACAAGATTGCGTAAAGAAACCGTTTTTCCAAATGTCGTACAAAAAATTGATTTTGCAAGCGGCAATTTAGGGCTGCCAAAAACGAATATGTTGCAATTTGATTTTGCAAACGGTGAACGCGCATTTATTCGCCCTTCGGGAACAGAACCAAAATGTAAAATTTATTTTCAAGTAGTTGAAGATTCTGCTAAAAAGGCTGAATTAGCACTTCAAAAGCTGACCGAAAATATACTTACACATATATAAAAGGAAGCCAAGATAATCAAAAGTCTTGGCTTCCTTTTTTTATTGCCGTATACTGAAAATGGAAATTGGTATAGTTTGTGGAGAAAATGTGGAGAAACGATGTATAAGATTATACGTATATTGGTCTAGTGTGCTACAATGAGATTTTTTCGCCGCCTAAATCCGCGGAAGCTTGTTCATGTTCTGCGATGCTAATCGTTTCTTTTGCGCTTTCAAGTGGGACTGCTAGGCTAGGGTCGCGACCATTTAAAAGTGCGTCGGCGAAATGTTTAATCTCTAAATAATAGCCGTCTTCTTTATTAATGGCTGGCTGAAACTTTTCCCCTTCTTCTGGGTAGTCTGTTAAAATGCCGTTTTCTAAAATAATTGTTCCTGTGTCAAAGTTAATGCGGTAGCGCATTTCAAAGCCGAACTCGCCGTTTATTGTCCAGTCATCTTGTGCGTTTACGACTTTTCCGTCGGCATAGTGGTAGTTCGAGGAAACGATATCGTAGCCACTCCCTTTGAAAATCACTTTGCCAGTTGTGGAAACAGCTTCGGGCTTGCCAAATAGCCAATTGATGGTGTCAACATCATGGATATGCTGATCGAGTAAGCAGCCACCTGATTTATCTTTTTGCAGCAACCAATTTTCAAACGACCATTTTGGTGTTCCACCACCCCTGAAGAATGAAGCGCTTACAACCTTGCCGTAGCGATCGCTCTCGATAGTTTCTTTCACATATTGATAGCTAGGGAAGAAACGAAGCGTTTGGCCAATCATTAGTTTGCGGTCATATTTTTTCGCGGCTTGAATCATTTCTTCGCAGGCAGCTTTTGAGATGGCCATTGGTTTTTCGCAAAAAACATGCAAGCCGAGTGACATCGCAAGAACTGATTCTCTCGCATGAAGATAGGTAGGTAAACATAAATCTACATAGTCCAAGTCTTCTTTTTCGGCCATTTCTTTTAAGCTGGAATAAAAACGGAATTTTGAGAAGTCAATTTGTTTGCCGTGAACTTCCAGATTTCCTTCTACTTGTGCACCGCTATGTTTGGTTTTATCAACATCACAAATTGCGACAAGTTCAACTGGGAACCCTTCATCCATTAGACGTATGTAATTTTGCAAATGAGCGTGCCCCATAAAACCGAGCCCAACAAGACCAACTTTTAGCATGATAAAGCCTCCGTTTTGATTTGTATTTCACAAACTTGCTTTTTTAAAACAAGAAAGTGATTGTACTAATACCTTACACAGGAAGTGATATTGTGATATTTAGAATCAAAGACACAAATTTTATAAAAAAAGACTAAATGTTAAAAAGAGGCTTTTCAGATTGCTTTTTGCCTGTAATAATCAAATTAAGCCAAGGGAGGCTTCTGGAAATGATAAACAGTGATTTCTTAATGACACTTGAGCCGATGAAGCGATTGCTTAATGTGGAAAGTATTGTAACCGTTTACTATTTCGAGTTTTCTAAGAACTATTTGTATGCTGGGGAGAAACATGATTTTTGGGAAATGGTCTATGTCGATAAAGGCGAGCTAGAAGTTTCAGCAGATAAGGAAGGTTATGAATTAAAAGAAGGCGACATTATTTTCCATAAGCCAAATGAATTTCATAATTTATGGGCAAACGGGATTACCGCACCGAATGTTCTTGTTGTAAGCTTCGTCTGCAGCTCAGAAGGAATGCATTTTTTTGAAAATAAAATCATGCGTCTTGCAACTGGTGAGCGAGAACTACTTGCGAAAATGTTACAAGAAGCGAAAGGTGTATTTAAACCTGAACTAGGTCGACTTTATTTAAAAGAAACGCGGCTGGATCACCCGCGAATTGGCGCCGAGCAAATGCTGTACATTTATTTAGAGCAGTTTTTAATCCGCTTGATTCGCGATGAAACGACCAATGTTAATCAAAAAAGAATTAGTATAGCAACCAAAAAAAAGTTTGAGAAATCAATTGTAAACGACATTATTCAATTTATGAATGACAATTTATACGGGCATCTTTGTTTAGATGACATTTGCCAAGCGTTCTTTTTCAGCAAGACGTACTTAAAAACGATTTTTAAAAAGGAAACAGGCTACACAGTAATGAATTTTTTTAAAATGTTAAAAATGGAAGAAGCGAAAAAATGTATTCGAGAAAACAATCATACCTTTACGCAAATTGCACAAAAACTAGGCTTCGATTCGGTGCATTATTTTTCGAACAGCTTCAAAAAACAGACTGGGCTTAGCCCGAGCGAATATGCCAGATCCATTCAGGCGCTCGAAACAAAATTGCGTGAAGACGGGGAAGGAAGATAAATGTGGGAGTGAAATTTGGTGTTGTTGGTCTCGGGAATCGCGGAAGCAAGTTTGCCTTGCGTTCCATCATACCACATCCTGATTTTGAACTTGTGGCCATTTCAGATGCGGACGAAAGAAAGTTTGTGCTATTTGAAGATTTCGATGTGGAAGCCTACACAAATTACGAAGATTTACTCCAAAATAAAGAGGTTGAGGCGGTTTTTATCGCGACGCCTGATGACACACATGCAGAATTGGTAATAAAAGCGGCGCAGGCTGGGAAGCACATTTTATGTGAAAAGCCACTTGAAGTGTCCCTTGAAAAAGTAAACGAAATCGAAGCTGCACTTGCGCGTTTTCAAGGGGTTTTTCTTGTAGGTTACGTCCTCAGATATGCGCCGCTTTATTATAAAGTGAAGCAAATCCTTGCCGCGGGAACGATTGGCCGCATTTGGCTCGTGAACGGCACGGATCATATTCATTACGGCGGCTATGCTTTTTTTCACGACTGGCACCGCGATAAAGCGCGTTCTGGTAGCTTGCTTTTGCAAAAAGCAACGCACAGCTTAGATATTTTGAACTGGTTGATAAACTCTGAACCCGTGCAAGTTTCAGGGCTCGGTGGATTAGAAGTTTTTGGAGAAAGGGGAGCGAAGGAAAAATTTGGCGCGCCCTTACAAAAAAAATTGCATTGCCGAACTTGTCAAATCAAATGGAGCTGCGAGGAAAGCCTCTTAAACATAAAAAAATATAAAAATATCGAGTGGCAAAAAGATTGGCCAGATGATTGCGTATTTGATTCTAGTGTAAATGTAGATGACCATCAAGCGCTTTTAATTCTTTATCAGAATAATACGAAATTGACCTATTCATTATGCCAATTTTCGGCGTTCTACAGACGCGAGTTTCAGTTTTTCGGTACAAAAGGAGAGCTATATTTCGATGATGAGCGAAATGAAATTGTGATAAACGACCGCTTGAATTCGGAGCAAACCATGATTCATGTACCAGAACTGGCTGGCCACGGCGGTGGTGACGATGAAATGTTGCTAGATTTCTTAAAGTGTATTGAAAGTGGGGCAAAACCGCGTTCCAATTTGGGAAGCAGTGCATCTGTATCGAGGCTTGTCATTGCAGCGGAAGAGGCCATTAAAGAAAATAAAATTATACGTGTGGAGGGATGATGTTGGAAAACGAAGAGCGTTTAGCAGTGAAACTTGCGAGGGCAAAGAAGTTGGGGCAACTTACGTTTTTTCGGTATTTTCTAGTGGAACCAATTGCGGAAGAGACGGCGCGGATAGTACGGATTGAAGAAGTCTATGCTTTTATGAAGGGGATTCAAGAAGGCGAGGCTGAAATTATGTTTTCGAGTATCGGTAAAGATAAAACGGTCTTTCTCGTGACGGGAAAGTGGGGAAATCGGGCGCATTTTAATGTCATGCTGGATTTTAGTGGCCATAATTCATCGAAAATCAAGAAATTTGAAATTGCCGGCCTAGAGGGACTGTTCCAATTTGACACGACTACGGAAAATGCTTTTTATTCGAACTTTTTAAATACTGAATCCGTCAAGGATCATAGGGTGCCTAGTGCGCAAGGAAGACAGTTGTTTGAACTGATTTTATCTGAAAAAGTAATAGATTTAAGGAGGTTGTCGTTTTGAAAATAGGCATTATTGGGACGGCACACATGCATGCCGAGAGCTACGTGAAACATTTGCGAACGCTTGATGTTGAAATTGTTGGCGCGTTTGATAGGAATAACAGCCGGCTTGCGGAGTTCTGCAAGCGCCACAAATTGCCGGCATTTAAAGAGTTAAATCGTTTGCTAAAAAGCGACATTGATACAGTTTTAATTTGTTCGGAAAATGCGTTTCACGCTGATTATGCGGTGGCATCAGCCATGTACGGGAAACATGTCATCGTGGAAAAACCGATGGCGCTATCCGTTTCGGAAGCTGACAAGATGATTCTTGCGTGCGAAAGTTCCAAAGTCAAATTGATGGTGGCACACCCCGTTCGCTTCTCCAAGGTAATGCAGGAGCTTAAAGCAAATGTTGATGCCGGAAACATCGGACGCGTGCTCGCAATTGATGCGACGAATCATGGGAAAAATCCGGGCGGCTGGTTTACTGAACCCGAATTGTCAGGCGGCGGTGCCATTATCGACCACACCATTCATATGGCAGATATGGTTTATGCGCTGTTTCAACCTAAAATTGAAAGTGTTTTTGCGACAAGTGAGAATTGGACGGAAGGGGCTGCCGTGGAAGATACAGGGCTACTTCATATCCGCTTTCAAGACGGCGTTTTCATGAGCTTAGACACATCTTGGAACCGTCCAGAAGCCTATCCCGTTTGGGGCGATGCGTCGCTTGCGCTAGTCACGGAAAATGGTTACGTCCATGTTGATGGCTTTGGCCGCAAGGGCCTTCGCTATACGGAAGAAAAGCCAATTCATTTTGACTATTATGAAACAGATATGGATTTTCTCATGCTAGAAGCGTTTAAAAAAGCGGTCGATGAAGATTTGCCGTCGCCAGTACCAGGCGCTGCAGGGAGATTCACGGTGCTGCTCACAAAAATGGCTTACGCTTCCATTGAACAGGAGAAACTGATTTACTGGGAGGATATAAGATGAGGAAGGGAATCAATAGTTGGTGTTTACCAACAACGCTCACGAGGAATGAAATTTTCCAAGAAGCAAAGGCAGCAGGTTTTGAAACAATCGAGCTAAACATGGCGGATGCGCATGCCGACGCGAACTTCGCGGATGAACTGGGCCTTGTAGACACAGAAATTTTAACGACTGAAACGACAGAACAAGAACTTTTGGGGTTAAAAAATCTGTCAGAGAAATTTGCGCTACCGATTTCAAGCGTGGCTACAGCGCTTCATTGGTCGTATCCTTTAAATGCTAATGATGAGAAAGTGCGGGAAAAAGGCAAAATGATTGCTAGAAAAATGATTGATGCATGCCACATTCTAGGTGGCGATACGGTTTTAATTGTTCCCGGCGTTGTGACAGAGGACGCTGATTATGCGACTTGCTACGAGAGAGCAAAAGAAGCGCTCCTTGAACTGGCCCCGTATGCAAAGGAAAAAGGCGTTGTCATTGGCGTGGAAAATGTGTGGAATAAATTTCTGCTTAGTCCGCTGGAAATGAAGCGGTTTATTGATGAAATTGGCGATCCGAATGTAAAAGTATATTTTGATGCTGGAAATGTGTTGCAATTTGCTTATCCAGAGCAGTGGGTTGCTATTTTAGGGAGCCGCATTCAAAAAGTGCATATTAAAGATTTCTCAAAAGTTATTGGCAATATTCATGGTTTCACAGGCTTACTCGCAGGCGACATGAACTGGCCGAAACTTATGGAGTCCCTTCAAACAATTGGTTATGACGGCCCTCTTACGTGTGAATTAACCCCGTATAGGGAGAACCCATTGCAACTTTCAAGAGATGCGAGCCAGGCAATGGATTATATATTAGCTTGTTATAAAAAATGAGAGGAGCGATTTTGAGATGAAAAGAAAAGGATGGACAATTGTGTTAGTGATGTTGCTTCTAAGTTCAACACTCGCAGCATGTGGGGGCAGCGGCGGAGGTGGCGGCAAAAATTATGGCAGTGGAAATGTGGAAATCGAGCAAGTAAATTAACGCCCTAGAAGGAGAAGTTATCCGCCGCATCTTTCGCAAGGTGAAGCGGATTACATATTAACCAACCATAACAAAAAGGAAAGGGGTTATTTTAACATGAAAAGAAAAAGTTGGGCAGTTGCTTTAGCTGTATTACTTTTAAGCCTAGTACTTGTGGCGTGTGGAGGAGGAAGCAGTAGTGACGACGGCAGCGGAAGTGATCAGAAAGTCATCACGTATGCACTTTGGGATAAAGAACAAGCACCCGTTTATCAAGAAATTGCAAAAGATTTTGAAAAAGAAAATCCAGATGTAAAGGTGAAATTTGAAATTACACCCTTTGCACAATATTTTACTAAACTGGAAACGGCCATCACGGGAAAAAATGCGCCAGATGTATTTTGGGTCAATATCCCACGAGCGCCAGATTACATTAACAACGGCGTTTTAATGCCAGTTGACGATGTGAAATTTGATAAAGATAAAATTCCTGAACAATACTTAAAAGCTTATTCAAAAGACGGAAAATTATACGGCGTACCAAAAGATTTTGATACAAATGCTCTCTTTTACAATAAAAAAATGTTTGATGATGCAGGAATAAGCTATCCCGACGACACTTGGACATGGGCAACGTGGCAAGATGCAGCGAAAAAGCTTACAAAAGCAGATGAGAATATTTATGGCTTAGCAGCGCCACTCACTTGGCAAGGCGGCTATTATGACACCATTTATCAAAATGAAGGAAGCCCATTTGTGGATAAAGGAAAGAAATCAGGCTTTTCAGATCAAGCGACCATTGATGGCGTTGATTTTTGGTACAGTTTTACAAAAAATGGCTCAGCAACCCCACTAAAAGATATGGCAGGGACAACAGGGTCCGAGTTGCTCCTTAATGGCCGAGTTGCAATGTCGATCGAAGGTTCTTACATGGTACCCGTTATTTTTAAGGAAAAATATGGAAAAGATAACATTGACGTAGCTCCGCTTCCAAAAGGGAAGACGCGCGCGACAACTTCCAACTCACTCGCGAATGTCATTTCAGCAGGGACAAAAAATGAAGATGCCGCCAAGCGCTGGGTCGCATTTTTATCCACAAAAGAAGCAAGTGAAAAAGTAGCCGAATCAGGCGTTGTTATTCCAGCGTACCAAGGTGCAGCTGATGCATGGATTAATGCCTATCCGGACAAGAATTTAAAAGTTTTCACAGAAGCGGTTGATTATGCGGTGCCACTACCAAATACAAAAAACAGCTCCGCGGCCATCGCAATTGAAAGTGACGTTCTCTCGAAAGCATGGACAGGTGAGGAGAGCATTGAAGCGGCCTGCAAAGAACTCGCAGATAAAGCGAACGCGCTATTAAACAAATAATGAATAAGGACTGATAAGCATGGCAAAACAAACACTTTCTGTGAAAAAATATAAGAAAAGAGATATGCTATCTGCCTTATTTTTTGTTGGTCCGCTTTTTTTGGGGCTACTCATTTTTTACTTGATACCAATGGTTCAAAGCGTATTTTATTCCTTTACGGAGTGGGGCATGTTTGGCGGCTACAATTTTACTGGCCTTGCCAATTATAAAAAAATGATTACCGACCCAGAAGTGTTGAAAGCGCTAAAGAATACGCTAACGTATGCAATTTTCACAGTACCAATTGCAATGGCGATTTCCATTTTCATTGCGACGCTACTCAACAATAAAATTAAAGGCGTCACGGCCTACCGGATGATCTATTTCTTACCTGCCGTGACCATGACGTCCGCCGTCGCGATGATATGGAAGTGGATGTTCAATTCACAATACGGGATTATCAACCAATTCCTAGGCCTATTTGGCATAGATGGCCCAGCTTGGCTAACGGATTCGAATACCGCGATGATAGCGCTCATCATTGTTGGCGTTTGGAGTTCGCTCGGCACATCCATCGTGATTTATTTAGCAGGCTTACAAGGCGTGCCAACAACATTTTATGAAGCCGCTGAAATGGACGGGGCAGGACCAATACGCAAATTTTTCAAAATTACACTGCCGCTTTTAACACCAACGATGTTTTTCAATTTAATTACATCTCTCATTTCAGCCCTTCAGGTGTATGATTTAATTTTCCTAATGTACAGCCAAACAAATCCAGCACTTCAAGACGTGCAATCACTCGCCTACCTTTTCTACAAAAATGCCTTTATTTTGAATGACAAAGGTTATGGTGCCGCAATTACAGTCGTGCTACTCATGTTAACGCTAGTGATTACCGTAGTTAACTTTGGGCTACAAAAAAAATGGGTTCATTACCAGTAAAGGAGTGGAAAACGTGCTTAAAAATCGCTATTCCAAAAAATGGCTTGTCCATCTATTGTTGATTCTCGGAGCCTTTATGATGGTTTTCCCCTTTTTCTGGATGATTATGACATCACTAAAGACGACGGCAGAATCCATTGCCATTCCGCCGACCATTTTCCCAAGTGAATGGCAATGGCACAATTATAAAGACATCTTTGTCATTTTTCCGTTCGGGAAGTTCTATTTAAATACATTCGTTTCGACCGCAGTCATTACAATCGGCCAAGTTTTCCTTTGTGCCATGGCCGCCTACGCCTTCGCGCGAATTAATTTCCCTTTTAAAAATGCGCTATTTATTTTAATCTTGTCGGTTTTAATGGTACCTGCTCAAATTTTCCTTATTCCACAATATTTGATTATCCAAAACATGAACTTACTCAACACCATTCCGGCGCTATTTATTCCCGGATTGTTTTCAGCCTTTGGAACGTTTTTACTCCGGCAGTTCTTCATGACGATTCCAAAAGAAATTGAGGAGGCGGCCATTATTGATGGCTGCTCGCGCATCAGGGTTTTCTTTAGCATTATTTTGCCGCTTTCGCGCTCTGCCTTAGTGTCCTTGGCAATTTTCGCGCTATTATATGGCTGGAATTCGCTACTTTGGCCATTAATTGTCAACACATCTACCGATAAAATGACGCTTTCCGCCGGACTTGCTTCATTAAGTGGGCAGTATGCAACGAATTATCCACTCATCATGGCGGGTTCATTCCTAGCGATTATTCCACTCATCATTGCATTCTTAATATTCCAGAAACAATTTATTGAAGGAATTGCGCTTAGTGGCTCGAAGAATTAAAAGAAGCGAGAAAACGAGTTTGGGACATAGTTAGACTTTGTTCCATAAAAAAGGAAAATAGACAAGCAAAAAATCCAGTAATTATGCCATTTTTGAAAATGGATTTTACTGGATTTTTTCTTATTTTTCATTTATGTCCCAGTCTCGTTTCTTTGAGTTTGAATGCAATTTGCTAAATTATAACTTCCACGTGTTATAATGAAACCGGAATGGATGCATTTATAAAACAACCAAGAGGTGATGAACATGATTAAAATTCAAATTAGCGAAAGCGAACTGCGGACCCATGCCAGCGACTTACGGGAGGCAAGCGGCGGGGAACCTTATCAGACCTTACGAGAGCTAGAGGCGCAACAAGCCGAGCTTCGAAAGGCGTTGTCCTCATGAGCCGGATTAGTATTGCCGAAGTACGTGCCTTTCAAGAAGCCTTACAAAAGGCCAATGCCACCATGCGTGCTCGTATTCAAGCGGTACAAGCAAGCGCCTTTCGTTATTCGGCGGATTATTT